>NZ_JBHTJZ010000006.1:0-674 GCF_042675905.1 Paenibacillus chungangensis
TGGTTTGGGCTAATCCGCGTTCGCTCGCCGCTACTGACGGAATCACTTTTGTTTTCTCTTCCTCGGGGTACTTAGATGTTTCAGTTCCCCCGGTATGCCTCTTCATAACCTATGGATTCAGTCATGAGTAACAGTCCATTACGACTGCTGGGTTTCCCCATTCGGAAATCCCCGGATCAAAGCTTGCTTACAGCTCCCCGAGGCGGTATCGTTGTTCGCCACGTCCTTCTTCGGCTCCTGGTGCCTAGGCATCCTCCGTGCGCTCTTACTAGCTTAACCTGCGTTTTTCGATGAGTGACTTNAGCATAAAGCTTCTCACTGCTTCAAAAGCAGCTGGAATGCTTTATTGTTACTTTCGTTATCCAGTTTTCAAGGTGCAATTTGAAGGTAGTATGCTACAGTGTTTCGCTGCGCGAAAACTGTTGGTGGAGCCAAGCGGGATCGAACCGCTGACCTCCTGCTTGCAAGGCAGGCGCTCTCCCAGCTGAGCTATGGCCCCGTGCAAATTCCTTCAAAACTGAACAAATGGAATTACGTCTGACACGCTAGTGTCTGTTATGCGTTTCCTGCAGAAACGCTTAAATCCTTAGAAAGGAGGTGATCCAGCCGCACCTTCCGATACGGCTACCTTGTTACGACTTCACCCCAATCATCTACCCCACCTTCGGCGGCTG